>NZ_CP098326.1 GCF_023639785.1 Leclercia adecarboxylata | reverse complement strand
GCCTGCGCGCGGGAACGGCGGCCCGCCTGCGGGTCGCGGCGCCGTACTGCGAGTTACCGGGCGCCACGCGGCCGGTTACGGGGGACACCGCACCGCACGGCCAGCGCCCCGTGGAGCTGCACAATCCACGGATAACACAAAGGGCAAGTTATTCAGCATCAAGCTGTACGCAGCTTTCAGAAAGGTATCCTCAGATAGTCCACAGGCGGGAAGTAAATATTATCCACATTTTGCCTATTCTGTGAATAACCCTGTTAATTCAGCAAGTTATCCAAGATAAATCGCCCCCCCCCATCAAGATAAATCACCCCCCCCTAACTGAGATAAATCCCCCCCCCTGACTGAGATAAATCACCCCCCCTAAACCAGGATAAATTACCCCCCCCCTAAACCTGTAAGGTGATCCTGTAGTTTTTCCCTGTACGATCTCCTGTATATATATATCCTGTAATTACCCAATACAGGCAGTGAATAAGTCAGGATTCGTCTTTGCTTACCAGCGCCGCTACGCGGCTCGGTCAACCCCTCAGAACCGCGAAAACAAGTTTCGCAGTTCTTCACGGTTCATGGTTTAATCCGTGTATGGCGCCAGCACCTTCGCGGCTCCATCGAGGCCCGCGCTGCTGCCGCACCGGGCCTCACCTATAAACTAAAGTATAAAATAATCGTACTTATATTGACTTAATCACCTTTTACCGGTAGTCTCTTTATAACGATTCGATTTGGAGACAAACCAGATGGCACAGAAAAACAGAATTACTGAAGCAGAATGGAAACAGCTGTTACCTAAGATGGCATCGCTGGCGCATATTACTACCGATATTGGCTATTCAGTTTTAGTCAAAGGTGAAAAGGCTACAGACGTCGCCGCTCGTGTAGGTCGTTCCAAACAGAATATTTCAAGTACAGCAAAACGTATCTGGGATCTTTATCAAAGCACCACGCTTCATACTGAAGATGGCGAAGCTCTGCAATTAGTCCAGGTCTGGATACCAGAGAAGCTGGCTAAAAAGGTTTTAGCTGAAGCCGCAAAATATAGCGTTAATTCTAGTTCTGTACCTGATTAAACGAAGCGAGGTAAGTATGAAAAGTGTTTTATCCAGCTTCTGCTATTTTATGGCTGTTGTTGCATTAAGCGCAGCTTACCAAGTCAGCAATAACGTTTCTGATAATCCAGAGTCAGGATTATTAAACTATTTGCTTTCCCTACCTACAGCGCCCACACTCGTTTTTTGTGGCGCAGTATTTATTCTGATAGCTACCTATCTGCTACCTAATAACGAGGAAAAAAAGAAGGCGGAACCGCGTTACTCAAAATATCGCCCTTCTTATACTCCACATGAGATACAGGTATTAGAAAAAGAGTTATCCGGGCTTAAAGAAACTTATTCCCGGCTTAAAGCCGCTGATGATTTAACTGTACTGGAGTTCAAAAAGAACAATCCCAGAGTAAGTAGCGAATTGCATATACGGGAATTAATCAAATTTCAGGCTGATCGCCTAAAACATGAAATAGCCTATAAAGAGTCTAATTTAAAGTCGGCTAAGAAACGTGTAAGAAAGTAAAGCCCTTACGGGCTTTTACTTTATAACTACCAGCTGTGCCTTTTCGCAATGCTCCCCGCCGCAGTACACCACAATACCCGGTTTCCCCCAAAGGTTGATATGACACACCGGGCAGCTGTACTTTTCCCGGTTAGTTTTATTCACTGGTGCTTCTGGCGGTGGCGCCACAAATCGCATTGCTTCTATGATCTCGTCGTCGAGTTCAACCGGGTCGCGGCCTTCCTCCAGTTCGTGTTCGCTATCATCTTCGTCGTCGTCAACATAGCCTTTCCCCGTGGGACTCAACACAGCGCCGGGCTTAGGCTGGTAAGGTGGAAATCTGTCCATCCAGGAAAGCCGGAAATGGCCCGTCAGCAGTTCATCACAGGCCATATCGAAAGGCCCACCGGCGATAATATAATGGGTCATGCTTTGGCCCACTTTCTTGCCTCCTGGTTCGCCGGTATCTGAAGGCATCAACCCTACTCTTTCCATCCGTGCAGCCCACTCTTTGTTGTGGTAGCCACGGCGGCCAGGCTCGCCAAAATGGAATTGCCACTGGTGAACCATTTCATGCACCAGAGTTGAAAGCGTGGCCTTTATCGTTCTGATCGAGAAATACACCGGGTTCATGGCGATCTCGTCTACTGTTTCCCCACTTTCGCGGCCGACGAAGCGCTTGAAGGAACAATAGCCATACGTTCGCTTCTCACGCTGCAACGTTATCAGGCATGGCGGCAGCTCGTTGCTGAACAGCTTCTCATTAAAAAAATCGTAGGCTTTCTGAAGTTCATCGTAGGTTTCGGGCGTAGGCAAAGTCACTGTTAACCTCCCATATATGTATTGTGCAATACACATAATTTAGCTGATCTTTTATACAGAGGAAACGGCTTTAAGCGAAAACCGCGATACCGTGCCGAAACTCGTTTCGGCCGGTTGAGGGGTTGACCGGCCCGCGCGCGGCGCCGGTAATTATTTGATGGTTGCTGTCGGTATCGAGCGCCAGTCTGTCGTGTAATCAGGTGACAACATCTGACGCCGCATAGCAAAGGTGTTATCTATGCCCTGGCCTGCAAAAAACAGCTGGCTCTTTCCACGCTGGTTTATACCGTCAAGAACAGCCATTAACGCCTCACTGCCAGCTGAAGGCGTAGCCGAGTCGAATAAATCCAGCTGGGCCTCCTTCCCGCTGAAATCTGCCAGCATGATCCCTGCTTTTGCATACGCAATATCATCCCGCCAGATTCGCGCCAGTGCGGTTTGTGCCGCCTGAATTATCGTGCGGCTGTCCTGGGTTGCCACCGTCAGTTTTTCGGTTGCCTGGTTGGCATATTGTGTATCACGCACCGAATAAGGACTGGTGCGGATAAAGACGTTTATGACACGGCAGTATTGTCGCTCACCACGCAGTTTTTCAGCTGCGCGCGCAGCAAATCCGGTGATAGCCTGCTGCATATCCGCCAGGGCTTCAACGCGTTGGCCGAATGAACGTGAAACAACGATCTGTTGCTTCGCCGGAGGGCTTTCTTCCAAGCTGAAGCAAGCCTCGCCGCGCAGCTCCCGTACCGTTCTTTCAAGCACAACGCCGAACGTTTTACGGATTAGGCGTGTATCTGCCCTGGCTAAATCCAGCACCGTTTTGATCCCCATAGTAGCGAGCGCCTTTTCTGTACGATGGCCGACTCCCCAGACTTCTGCCACCGGCAGGATGCTCATTAATTTTTTCAGTCTGGCGCCATCATCCAGAGCAACCACCCCGCCAGTAGCGGGCCATGTTTTTGCCGCGTGGTTACACAGCTTCGCCAGCGTCTTAGTGCGGGCAATACCGACTCCGCATACCAGCGTGGTGTGTCGCCTGACTTCCTCGCGCAGCTGGCGCCCGAACGCGTCAAGGCTCATTGCGGCCGCTATCCCTTTGCAGTCAACAAATAGTTCGTCAATAGAATATTGTTCGACGCGGGTAGCAAGGGACTCAACCACAGCCGCGAACCGGGCCGACATGGAAGCGTAGAGCGTGTAATTCGAGCTGAAAATAGCGACGTTATGACGCTCGATTATGGGCCTGACTTTAAAGTACGGATCGCCCATTTTCAGGCCCGCTTTCTTCGCCAGATAATTGCGGGCCACAATGTTGCCATCGTTGTTGGATAAAACGGCCACCGCGCGGTTTGCCAGATCGGGCCGAAATGCCTGCTCACAGCTGGCGTACATGCCATTTACATCAATCAGCGCAAACATACCGGATGCTCGATAAGGGAATGCGTAACCACTCCCCAGATTTCGACGCTCTCATTCTCCGGGTCGATGTAATAGACAGGGAAATCCTTGTTCATCGGCATCAGGCAGGGTCTGGGCTTCAGCAATAACCGCTTCACGGTAAATTCATTGTGGATGCAGGCGACTACGATTGAGCCGTGGCTGGCCGTCAGCGAGCGATCCACAACCAGTACGTCACCATCGTGGATACGGCCATCTTCCATCGACGAGCCGGAAACCCGCAGAAAGTAAGTTGCCGAAGGGTGGCGAACGCAATATTCATGCAGGTTTAGCTCTTGCTTTTCGTAGCCCTGCGCCGGGCTGGGGAACCCGGCAGAAATTCTTTGCAGATAAAACGGGATGCTGTGTACCCGGCAGGCGCCGGAGTTTTCAAAAATTTCGACCTTCATAGCGATCTTCCAAATCACTGTTTATTTATACAGTATCGCTGTTATGGTCAGGTTGGCAAGTTTTACCGCTTCGCTACTATATGTAGTGCTTTTTCAGCTGCCGGCGAACGCTATATATAGTGTTTAGATGGCTTCCTGCTTACTTAATGTCCCCCGTAACCGGCCGCGTGGCGCCCGGTAACTCGCAGTACGGCGCCGCGACCCGCAGGCGGGCCGCCGTTCCCGCGCGCAGGCGCGCGGCGCCCACTGCGCACCCCCGTGGGGGACGTGCGGCAGCTGCGTGGCGGCGAGCTGGGCTATGGCTTAGCAGGGAGGGGGGTTGGCCGGGCGCGCCGGTCAGCGCCGCAGTTTCCGGCGATTTGCGGCCGGTGTCCGGTGGAGTCCGGCGCGGTCGCCTTCCATGCCCTGACGGGCATAAAAACAGGTAAATATATTCCGTACTTGTATTGACTTTAAAGGCATAATCACCGATAATTAAATCATCGGGAGGCAACACCGCCGCCCGAAAAATTGCCGGTATCGGCAGCTAAGGAGATATATGCGTTTATTAACCCCCCACCAGTTTTTTAATCTCAACTGGTTTGTCAGTAACCCGGAATTGACCTCACTGAAACCGGCCCAAAATGGCGAACCTGCCCTGGCAATTGGTTATGTATGGTTCCACGTCCAGGATGAAGTGAATGGCGGCGAGCCGGACGAGGACATGATGTGTGCTGTTTTCCCCTGGTACGCTGAGATCACTTCAACCGATGGCGCACCGGACATTCAGGTATTCACCGAGCAGGACGATTGCTGGCTTTCCGCGCATCAGTTTATGTTTGCGCGTGATGCTGTTCCTTCACATGAAGAATTTCTCGTTTATTTCGATTCGCTTAACTGGCGCGCCGACGTCAAAAAAATGCTTCTCGATCGCTAACCTTTTCGCCCGGTTAAGGCCGGGCATCAACTAAATGTGAAGGAACCTGAAATGAATACTGATAACTATTTTTTCGAATTACCGGCAACACGCGGCGTCCAGGGTGGCGTTGAACAGTACATGCTGACAGTGCCAATGGCTGTTTTACGCCGCCTTCTGGCAATGGATGATCAGGGCGATGTAATGGCCCGCAGCCAGCGCGAAGCAAACAGAACGCGCGCGCGTAAAATCAGAAATTATGTTGCCGATGCCACCGGCAGCGGAAAGCCGTATATTCTGCCCTCGATCACCGGAAATATTGATATTGCCGTAGATTTCCTTCCCAGCGAACTGTCGCCATCTGTGGGTATCCTGAAAATCCCAATGGAAGCCGATCTGAAGTTATTCGACGGACAGCACAGGGCGCTGGGCATCATGGATTTTGTCCGGGACTACGCAAACACCGGCGACACTATCAGCCTGTTGTTGACGGTTGGCCTGCCGCTTGAAATGCGCCAGCAGTTTTTTGCTGACATTAACAACAACGCCAGCAAACCAGCAGCAGCGATCAGCATGGCTTACAACAACAACGACCCGGTTAACCAGCTGGCGATGTACCTGGCGCAAAATGTTTCCGGCCTTGCAGGGGCGGTCGATTTTGAACATAACGCCGTTCCCGCGAAAAGCTCACGCCTTATCAGTTTTAAGGCGCTTAATGATGCCACCAAAAAGATGCTCAGCCTGCGCGCCAGTAGCGAGCCTACGCTTCAGCAGCGCGACGCGGCCGAAAAGCTATGGTCTGCCTGGTCAGGCGCCATGCGCTGGCTGGATATAGCGCAGGATGATATTGCCGCCGAATACCGCCAGGAAGCGCTGGGGCTTCATGGGATCATGGTTAATGCTATGGGGATGGCGACGGCCCGGATGCTGCAAACGCGGCCGCTGGATTCAATTGTCAGTCTCCTGGCCTGCGCCGAACAGGGCGAGAACGGTTTTCACTACAGAGACAGCTTTGTGCATGAAAACTGGCATGACATTTGTGTAGATCCGCAAACCGGCACCATCAGAACCGACCGCCGCGCGCTGGAAGCAACGGCTATTGAGTTACAGCGGCTGGTTGACCCGTTCGCAGAATGCGCGTGGCTGCGCCCTTACCTGGGCGATGAAGTCCCGGATACAACGTTGCTGAAATTCAATGCGGGGATCGTGAAGCTCAAAGAGGAAACCGGCCTGCCACAAATAGCGGTCGTTGAGAAACTGGAGCAGCTGCGCGACGGCGACGAGCAAACCCGGTCGCGTATTGTGGGGACGCTGCGGGCCTTTAAAAAGTTCATTGCAGAAGGGGTATAACGTGATGGCCACGCAAGACAATTAAGCAATATGTGTAAATATAATTCGTACAAATATTGACTTATGCGCACCTTTATTCGATAATTTAAAACGTGGCAGGTGATGTGCCTGCCACTTAACCATTGCCGGTATCGGCTTAAAGAGGAAGTATCATGGAAACTATCGAAATCACCGCTCGCTACATTTCTGAAAACGCCCGCATGAACTTCATGCCAGCAGCCTTTCACAACGCCTTTTTCAGCGCTGATCACTTCATTCAGTCCTTTCTTAATCGTTACGCTAAAGACTACCAGGGTGGCTATTGGGAGTATCTACAGGCCAGTAATGGCGCATTTTTTATCGAAGCGCCCCACTCTCTTTGGCTCTCGTTGCCTAACTATTTTGAAGATGAATGCAGCCCGCGCGAAGTGGGGATTATTGTTTGCCTGTACGCCTACAGCTACTTTTGCGGGCTGGCATATGAAGAAGGCAAAGCCGAGCTGAACGAAACGATGGCTAACCGGTATCACCTGTTGCGTGAGTACGTGAATACGCTGGAGATAGAAAGCCAGAACCGCATTTATCGTGCCATTGATTAACTGATAACCAGGCGGGCAATGCCCGCCTTATCGTGACCGTCACGCTCAGGAGGAACTATGTTAGCGACACTTCAACAACCAACCGCCTGGCAATTGCCAGCCCGGTTAATGCTTTTGGAACTGTTAATGTTCGATTACCGTAATTCCGATCAGGAGCGCTACGGCCAGCAAATCTATCACCACTTTCGCAAACAGGGTAATCATCGCTGGGATACTGCTGTTCATCAGGATAATGGCGGCAAGTATACGGTTGTTTTTCGCCATTCATTCAGCAAAAAACAGGCTGATGGCGTTAAGCGAACGATGATCCGCGATGAAACCGTTATACGGGCAGATAGCGCGCAGGAGCTGACAGAAGCGACGTTCCCCGCCTTCCAGGATAGCGATATTCTCAAGGCGTCTGATTTCTTTAAGTCGCTTACATCGCAATAGTTGAGGGAAAACTATGCTGAACAAAATCGAAAACAGCACCAACATTAGTAGTAGCAATCCCTGTTCTATAGGGGGTTTAATCGCCGTAAAGGATGATAGAGGCGAGACGCACATCATCCAGCGCGAGTTAATATCCCACACTGAGGACAGGTCAGATATTGAAGGACGAGCGGCGACGTCCGTTTTCTTAGTGACCGGGAAATGGATATGCGTTTTTTTATCTGGCGAAAAGCTGGCAGAAAAGCTGAGCATTAACGTATCTGAATAAGGTGGCAGGTATGAAAGCATCAACGAAGGAAAATCTAAAGTTAGCCTGGGCGGTTGTCTGCATAGCTATATCAGTGATCGCTGGCATGGTGTACTGGAACTATTTTCAGCCGGGAGACGGCGCAAGCATGAAACACGCGTGGAATGCCTGGGTTTCCACTTTCGGTGTTACAGGCGGCACAGGTGTGATTTTATTCTGCATCAGCGGTATCGCCAGAGCATTCAAAAATGCTTAAAAGCGGAACCCCGGACGTCACCCCTCCGGGGCCGTTCTGCTGTGCTGCGCATCGAGCCGCTACGCGTCTCGCCCCTGCGGGCAGCTGTCACTGACGCCTCCGGCCTGCGGCCTCCGCGCTGCGCTTGACAACCCCTTCCCCAGCTGACGGCCACTTCCCCTACAACCTACTTTGCATTATCCGTGGATCGTGCAGCTCAGCGGGGCGCTGGCCGTGCGGTGCGGTGTCCCCCGTAACCGGCCGCGTGGCGCCCGGTAACTCGCAGTACGGCGCCGCGACCCGCAGGCGGGCCGCCGTTCCCGCGCGCAGGCGCGCGGCGCCCACTGCGCACCCCCGTGGGGGACGTGCGGCAGCTGCGTGGCGGCGAGCTGGGCTATGGCTTAGCAGGGAGGGGGGTTGGCCGGGCGCGCCGGTCAGCGCCGCAGTTTCCGGCGATTTGCGGCCGGTGTCCGGTGGAGTCCGGCGCGGTCGCCTTCCATGCCCTGACGGGCATAAAAACAGGTAAATATATTCCGTACTTATATTGACTTTGAAGGCATAATCACCGATAATTAAATCATCGGGAGGCAATACCGCTGCCCGAAAAATTGCCGGTATCGGCGCAAACAGGAGTCGTCATGCACTTTACCAACTTCCTTCAGCGTTACTTCGATATAGAAATCGATCATACCTTTGACCCGACTATCCAGGGCAGTAACGAAACGGGTAAAGACGTCACTAAAATCTGGATTTATGAAAAGGGCGAGGATAGCGAGCCGCTGCTTATTCTGACGGAAGCATGGTGGTATACCGAGACAAAAACGCCTGGTAACTGGCTAATCGGCAACGTGTATTCAGCGCTTGAGCATGGGCGTGAAATTCATGAAAGCGACTTTCGTAAACTGGTAACAGCTGGCAAGGTGATAAGCCAGCATGAGTAAGGGGAATAAAATGCTTATTAATCGGATAGCGGTTATCGGGCTGGCGTTGCTCTCAGCCGCTACGCAGGCAGCAGCGCCGCCGGTTAAGTTCTTTTACCGGGATACAGTCCCGGTAAGCATCACGCTGGACGAACCCGCCACGGGTTGCAGCATGGCGGGTATGATTGTTCATCCACTCGATAGGCCAGCGGCAAAAGTGGCATGGTTTAGCGAGCGGATTTGCGGAAAAAAACGTTATCCGGTGAGCTTTATCAGTGATGAAATAACCGCGCCAGATAACGTGATCCACAAAGGGGAAAAATTTCACGTTACCCCGGCCCAGGTGAATCTCCTGGACGCGCAAAGCCTTTAATTCCCCTGCGGCCGGTGTCCGGTAGAGTCCGGCGCGGTCGCCTTCCATGCCCTGACGGATATAAGTAAAGGTAAATATATTCCGTACTTGTATTGACTTTAAAGGCGCGATAACCGATAATTAAAACATCGGGAGGCAATACCGCCGCCCGAAAAATTGCCGGTATCGGCAGTATTTAAGGAGTATGGAAATGGAAAGAAAGGCAATAGAGCAAATGCTGGCTGAGCGTCCGGTGACGCAGGTTAACGTTAAAATTGCGGCAGTATCCAAATATGACGATCACCAGGTTGAAATCCGTTGCAAAGAAACAGGCCTGCTTATCTGGCGTGCCTGGGATTTTGAGAAGGATTTTAAAGAAGATCTGGAGCGTGAACTCATGCGTTACGCCCCGCTTTAATCCCCTGCCCGGCAATAGCCGGGCATAAAATTAGCCACACTACAGGAGCTGCGTTTGCATTACATAACAGACCAGCGGGCGGGCGAACCAGACATTCTGACCCCCGTAAAACACAGCAGGCTCATTATCAAGAGTCTGGAAGGAAATGAAATTTACAGTCAAAAAGCGCCAGATGGCGGATGGACTCATGAGCTTTTAAGCAAAGTACAGCCGGAAGGTATACAGGACGGCGCTAATGCTTACCTGGAAAATCAATGGATCGGCTCAACAGAAATCTGAAGCTGATAAACAGATTAAGGCACCCAATGGGGTGCCTTTTTTCGTTCGGAGCGGTGTCCCCCGTAACCGGCCGCGTGGCGCCCGGTAACTCGCAGTACGGCGCCGCGACCCGCAGGCGGGCCGCCGTTCCCGCGCGCAGGCGCGCGGCGCCCACTGCGCACCCCCGTGGGGGACGTGCGGCAGCTGCGTGGCGGTGAGGGGGTTTTGGCTTAGCAGGGAGGGGGTTTGGCCTGTCGCGCCGGTCAGCGCCGCAGTTTCCGGCGATTTGGCCCCGGTGTCCGGTGGAGTCCGGCGCGGTCGCCTTCCATGCCCTGACGGGCATAAAAACAGGTAAATATATCCCGTACTTGTATTGACTTTAAGGGCGTAATCACCGATAATTAAATCATCGGGAGGCAATACCGCCGCCTGAAAAATTGCCGGTATCGGCGCTAAAGGAGTCCTACATGAACACTCAATTACTGAAAGTTGGTCAGTGCCTGAAACATCTCAATGATGAGGTTGCAGTCAGTGAAGTAACTCTCTCTGATGGCGAAATCTCCTACACCCTCTTAAACCTCGAATTACCGACCGCGTTCACCGTTGCGCAAGCCCGGATCAATGCGCGCTTTGGCTGGACGCTAACAGATAAAACACTGTCACTTGATGAAATCCGCCGCCGCCGCGAAATCGTTCGCGTGTGTAAGCAGCGCCGCGAAGAAGAAGCCGCGCGCAAGGCAGAGGAAGAACAGCGCAGCCGTGAGCAGGTATCAACGAATCCAGACTATCAGGATTTACTGACCAAGAAAGACGAACCCAGCACGGCGAAACTGGCGGCAAAAAATATCCGCCTGCTGCTGAAAAAGCATTTCAAAGGTATTAAATTTTCGGTGCGTATGCGTGATTATTCCTGCATCAATGTGGGCTGGACAGACGGCCCGACAACCGAAGAAGTGGACGCCATAATCAGCCGTTTTCAGGAAGGCCGTTTTGACGGTATGACGGATATGTATGAGTACGGTAACGACCCATTCAATAAAGTTTATGGCGGCGTTAACTACCTTTTCACCTCGCGTGAATGCTCCGATGCTCTGATCGAGGAAGCGATCGCAAGCGTTAAAAGCCGTTATAAAACGGTGATTGGGGATGATTGCACCGTTGCGGCTTTTCGTTCCGGCAAGCTGTGGAACGTTGGTAACGAGTATTTTAGCCACGGCCTGCAATCAGCGATTCACCAGGCAGCCGCCGCGATCAGTAAAAAATAAACTGGATACCCCCCTAAACGGGGGGTAAATATATATAAATATATTCCGTACTTATATTGACTTTAAAGGCATAATCACCGATAATTAAATCATCGGGAGGCAACACCGCCCCCGATTAATCGCCGGTATCGGCATTCAATGAGGAATATCACATGCACTATCTTTTCGTTTTAATCCCCCTCGCGCTGTTTGCCAGCGCTGCCGCTCTCGCCCTGCCCTGGTTTATGGTTCGTGCCGGTATGCGTGAAATGGTTCAGCTCTCATGCGCCATCGCTGCTGTATTAGGTCTGTGTGCTGCTACGGGTATTTTTAGCAATGCCGATAATGGCCCGCTGGCGTTGTTGTTTGGATGTGCTGCGCTGGCGTGCTTTTTATACGCCATTGACTGCGCGTTACCGCTGTATATGACGCGCAAAAAGCCTCGTAAGCAGCTGTAAGGAAAAAGGCGGGTAATCCCCGCCTTTTTTAGTTGAAGCGCTCAGAGGGCGATTTAGGCGTTCTCTGGCCGTGATAAACTCAAAACCTCTAAATGTGCCAGGCTTCGCCTGCCGCTTACCGAAATGGATGCTTCCCTTGTCAAACTTCGAATACAAAGCCCGTCGCTCATACTATCTGATGCGCTTCAGGGCTTGCCGCCAGCGCGATACGCTGGAAAAGGTCTATCAGTCGATGTTGGATCGTGACCAGGTGCCAGAGTGCGATTATGGCGCTTTTGAGTCTGCTGCTGATCACCGGCGCGCTGAAATTGTTTCAGGCAAGCTGTGGGACAAAGTGCCTTCGCATGTCTGGCGCTACGTTGATTAACAAAACCTTACCCCGGACGTCACCCCTCCGGGGCCGTTCTGCTGTGCTGCGCATCGAGCCGCTACGCGTCTCGCCCCTGCGGGCAGCTGTCACTGACGCCTCCGGCCTGCGGCCTCCGCGCTCCGCTTGGCAACCCATCAGCTGGCCGTGCGGTGCGGTGTCCCCCGTAACCGGCCGCGTGGCGCCCGGTAACTCGCAGTACGGCGCCGCGACCCGCAGGCGGGCCGCCGTTCCCGCGCGCAGGCGCGCGGCGCCCACTGCGCACCCCCGTGGGGGACGTGCGGCAGCTGCGTGGCGGTGAGGGGGTTATGGCTTAGCAGGGAGGGGGGTTGGCCGGGCGCGCCGGTCAGCGCCGCAGTTTCCGGCGATTTGCCCCCGGTGTCCGGTGGAGTCCGGCGCGGTCGCCTTCCATGCCCTGACGGGCATAAAAAAAACAGGTAAATATATTCCGTACTTGTATTGACTTTAAAGGCATAATCACCGATAATTAAATCATCGGGAGGCAACACCGCCGCCCGAAAAATTGCCGGTATCGGCGCTTAAAGGAGTAAACCATGTCTACTGTAACTACCCCTGCTGTTTATGTTGGCACCTACCATAAATACAACTGCGGAAGCATTGCCGGAGCCTGGCTCGATCTGACTGAATTTGACAGTTCTGAGGAATTTTATGAGCGCTGCCGCGAGCTGCACGCCAATGAAGCTGATCCTGAGTTTATGTTTCAAGACTGGGAGGGTTTTCCGGCAGATATGGCGTCAGAGGGTCACATTAAATGGGAATTCATCGACGGCTTTAAACAAGCCAGCGAGGAAGGCCGGGAGGCGGCGTTTCTGGCGTTTGTCGAACTGTTCAGCAGCACTGATTATGACCAGTTTGATAATGCCTACATGGGCGAGGCTAAGGATGAGGAAACGTACGCACAGGAATATCTGGATATTAGCGGCTTGCTGAATGGTATACCTGATTGCGTAGCGCGTTATTTTGACCTTGAGGCTTATGCGCGTGATCTGTTTATGGGCGAATTCAGATTCTATGACGGGCATGTATTTAACATGACGTTCTGACGGGCAAGCCCCTGCCATGCGGGGGCTGTACATATAAGGCATAGGGGTTTCGGCCCCTATCAAAATTGCCGGTATCGGCGCGCAAAGGAGTACATCATGGATTACCAGACCCGCTTAAATTCTGACATTACCAAAGAGATTGATTATCTGGCATCACTACGCGAAAAGCGCATGGTGGCGGATCTGCGCACAGAGCTTGTTTACGGCACTTTGGTGCGCCTGGCAGATATGATCTGCAACACTGTGACAGACTGGTCACTTCCCTGCCCTGTTCTACCGCTTTCATCAGTGCAGCAATGGCATAAAGCCCGTGAAATCGTCATGGCAGATTATGAGGACTTCGGCCACGCTGCCTGGGACTATGCCCGCCATCATATGAAAACAGAGCTTAGCTTCGGTTATGCCTGCTACAAAAACGATATTGCCTGACGGCTAACAGTACGGGGGCTAAAGCCCCCTGAAGGAGTGAAAATGGAATATGGAAAACTGGCCGCTCAAATCGGGATGCGCCTGAAACTGGAAGTGATGGAGTCAGCCCGCGGCTTTTACATTGGAACGCAAACAGAATACGGTGAGCCGGTATCACGTGAATCTAACGAGTATTTTGATACCGAGCAGCAGGCAGAAGCTGCGCTGGCTGGCCGGTTATGGACACAGAAGCAAAACCCCTGATTCGAATATGGCGCCCAGACGGGCGCCATTATTTTATGGCCCTACCGCCGATTTCAGATGGACGAGAGAGGAACAGCAGCAAACGCCGGGCGTTACCCCTGCGGGGCCGCTCTGCTGTGCTGCGCATCGAGCCGCTGCGCGTCTCGCCCCTGCGGGCAGCGGCCGCTAACGCCTCCGGGCGTTGCCCTCCGCGCTCCGCTTGACCTCCGGGCGTTGCCCTCCGCGCTGGCGCTTGGCGGCTGGCGTCAGCGCCAGCCAGGTTCGCCGGTGTCTCCGCTGCCCGGTCATGAAACCGTTCCGTTGGCGAGGGTCGTTCCGCCTATGTCCGCAATGTAACCGGGCGCGGCAGGTTGTCAACAGACGCTTCGCTCAAGCTGTTGACAACCTGCCTTATCCGCCCGGTTACAAAGCGGCCGTCGGAAACGACACCCCGCCAACTTCACTACAGGTGCTACATGACCTCTACCATCCTCGAAAACCTCCCGCAAATCCTCACCTCTCTGGCCGCCCTGATTACGGCCGTAACCGGCCTAATCAAAGCGCTACGCGACAAAGACAAGTAACAGCCATCGGGGCGGCTGCGCCGCCCCTTCGCTGTCGCTTGCCGGCGATCTCTCCAGCTCATGTTCTGCCATCGTGATTAACCCTGATGCCACACCGGGCGTTGCCCCTGCGGGGCCGCTCTGCTGTGCTGCGCATCGAGCCGCTACGCGTCTCGCCCCTGCGGGCAGCTGCCGCTAACGCCTCCGGCCTGCGGCCTCCGCGCTCCGCTTGGCAGGCCACACCCTGCGCCGGACTCGCCCGGCCGCAAGCGGCCGCCCCGCCCCTTCGGGGTGCCAACGCCCTTCAGGCGTCGGCATCCTTTGCCAGAGCGCGATTGTGTTATCCGTGGATTGTGCAGCTCAGCGGGGCGCTGGCCGTGCGGTGCGGTGTCCCCCGTAACCGGCCGCGTGGCGTCCGGTAACTCGCAGTACGGCGCCGCGACCCGCAGGCGGGCCGCCGTTCCCGCGCGCAGGCGCGCGGCGCCCACTGCGCACCCCCGTGGGGGACGTGCGGCAGCTGCGTGGCGGTGAGGGGGTTATGGCTTAGCAGGGAGGGGGGTTGGCCGGGCGCGCCGGTCAGCGCCGCAGTTTCCGGCGATTTGCCCCCGGTGTCCGGTGGAGTCCGGCGCGGTCGCCTTCCATGCCCTGACGGGCATAAAAAAAACAGGTAAATATATTCCGTACTTGTATTGACTTTAAAGGCATAATCACCGATAATTAAATCATCGGGAGGCAATACCGCCGCCCGATAAATTGCCGGTATCGGATCACTAAGGAGTAAGCATGACCACTGTTACCACCCCTTCCCAGCTGAAAAAAGAAGTCGAATCCCAGCAAGCAATGATGCTGCGCGCCTGCCTTGAAGCATTTAACCAGCTGCCAAATCAGCGACTGCAAGGCGCTTTCCCGTCGACGTATGCGCTGGCGGCTAAATTAGACCAGCTGCTGCAACATACAAAATAACACTGGCGACCCGGCATTGCCGGGTCTTTAACCGAAACATCGAGGACAAACGACATGACGACACAAACCGTTGAGCAAATCATGGAAGATTTTCGTCGCCAGTGTGAAATTTTTTCGCGCGAACAGCAGCCACGCTGCGGCCTGATTTATGAATTGTATCAGCGCCGCCTGAGCGCAGATATTGATGGCTATCTTGCTGACGTTCCGGCCGAGTTTCGGGATGAACTGATCGCAGTAGCGCGGCGTGAATTTGATTACCTGACCCAGGACGAGATCGCGGAAGAAATCCGCCAGGACCGTGAGAACGGTTATTGCAGCCACGGTATTGACCGGAATTGTTGCCCGCTGGGCTGCGGCGATCTAGACGATTAAGGTGCCGCCGAAAGAAACAAGCCCGGATTGACCGGGCTTTTTTCTTTCCGCTGCGCGGCCGTTTCAGTTATTACACCGACTGCTTTTAGCAATTTCTGTATTGCACAATACACTACAAATTAAGCTCGTTTGCTTCGACGGCCAGCCAGCAGTTAAAGGTTTCGCTCTGCCGTTCGCCCCCGCAACCTCCCTCCGCCTTCAGCTTTCCGCAAGCCTGGCATTTCCCCAGCTGCGCCTTTTGCTCCTGCCACTGTTGCCAGTTTCGGATTAGCAGCAGCTGGAAAAACTCATTCGTGGAATAGGCTGTTCGTCCGGGTCGGCGCACACGGCAAAGCTCATGCAGCATAGCTTCTTCCTGTTTTGTTAGCGTGACAGTCACGCTTGCGCCTTCTTCTTTCAGGCGCGCGCGGCGGCGGGCCTGGCGTATACGGGCTTGTTCCCGCTTTCGATCATTCATCACTTTCCTCCTTGTGACCGTCACGCGTGACAGTCACGCAGAATAAAACCGGGCATTACCCCTGCGGGGCCGTTCTGCCGTGCTGCGCATCGAGCCGCTGCGCGTCTCGCCCCGCTTACGCGGGCGGCGGCCACTAATGCCTCCGGCCTGCGGCCTCCGCGCTCCGCTTGAAAAAAAACCGGGACACGCCCGGTTTGCATTACCTCAGTAGGATTATTGCTATCGCAGCGCCCACAGCGGCGCCCACGATAGTGCAGCCAGCAGTAATAAAAAGGATCTGACGGGTAAACGTCTCAGCACTGGACGCCTGCGCACGGCGGAATTTAGCAAGAAATTCCTCACGCGCTTTAGCATCATCACTAATTGCCAGGCTAATTGAACGCTGGTTTTCTACTAAAGCCCGTTTAAGAGAGTCTGCCGTCTCTCCTAAACTAACGGTGTCTTTTGCCAGCTTTTCCGAAAGCTCAGAAAGTTGCAGAGTCATTTCTTTCTGAGTTGCGGTGATTTCCTTCGCGTCACCTAAAAACCAGTCCATCAGAACTTCAAATTTATCCGGCTGCTTTTCCATTTTATTCTCCCATTAAAGCCGCATATGCTTTATCGAGATTAGCTTTTACCGGAATCGCCTGTTTCATGTATGTATAACGGCGGGCCAGTTTTTTGCGCTCGTCAGCATCCGTTGTTTGTTTTGCACGGGATTTAAATTCTTCAGGATCTTCAGCGGTCAATGCTTCGAATGAGATACGATGAAACGCCAGATATTCGAAAACCTCACTGTTGTAAATCACAGCCTTCTTGCTGATTTTGCCAATTTTGGTTTCTTTGACAAATTCAAATACCGGCGCCAGTACATCTTCTACTTCACTGTCTGGGCTAATGCGGTTTGGAACAAAGATAATTTTCTTGCTGCTCACACCTGCCTTACTTAACGTGTGAGCTGTTTTCAGGCTTTCATCAATAGCCTTATTATCAGGCGTAACCGGGATTACATATTTATCAAATTCATTTGCGCCACTGTCAAAGCGAGACATTGCCATCAGGAACGCTTCGACGTTTGACGCGCCAATATCAATAATCCCTGCATCTTCAAAAACAATATCTTCAATCAACCGTGAAAAGTCATCACCTTTAAAACTGGTAACATCCTCAATACCCAGATCGGAAGCAGACTGGTTGATAGTTTCTACCGCATAGAACTTTGCACCAGTCAGACGCGGGGCTAACAGGTAGGATGAAATTAAGGTTTTACCAACGCTGCCACTGTAATTGATTACCGCTACTTTCATAAATCACCTCAGAATTTTTTGTTGAACTTCTTAGGGTCGAAATCCTCACCGATTTTATTGAAGAACTCTTTATCAATAATGCCGGGACTATCTACCTTTTCACTTTCATGCGGTTCAGGGTCAGAGGGTTTTTGTGTATTGTGCAATACATTTTCCTCTGTACCCTTCGCGCTACTCTTAACTTGTGTATTGTGCAATACACTATCATCATCACCCGGCTTACTATCATGTGTATTGTGCAATACACTTTTCCGGTTTTGCCGCGCTCTATACAGTGCCATCTCAAGCCCTTTGGCCGTCACCGAAAAGCTGTATTCGCTGCCGAGGATTTCAGCAATTTCCTGCCGTGTAATTCCCCTGTCCAGCCAGTTCTCGATTTCATCCAGGCGCAATCTGACAGCAGCCGATAAGTTGCGGGGTTTCAGATCAGCAGCTTTATTCATAACCCCTCCGTTGTATGAAGCTGACTCTACAGCACCGATATGCAGGGGTCAACGATATTTTGTAGTTTACCTGTAGTTTTTGAGTAGTCTGTCACGTAATTCTGTAGTTTAGTTGTAGTCGATTTGTAGTTATCAACCAGGTGATACAGTCGGTTTCTGTAGTCTATCTGTAGTTTCTCCGTAGTTTCTGGCTACTCAGATGGTCATGCGAGCATGACCATCAAAGAATAGGACGCTTTTTAGCCAGATAGCCCTTAACCTACGGAGATCGCTCCTACCAAAAAAGATGATTTTTTATCCCTTAACCTGCTATACACCTAACGCAGCGTGATAAATCACGCTATCCCAATGATTTAAAACCAAAAAAGAGAAATCTAAGTTTATAGCCGTAATATCTAGGTATTACAATTACCATATAAGTTATTGATAATATGCTTATTTGATTTATTACTTTGGTAATACTATGATTGCACCGTATTGGATACTCCAATTTTCGTTTAAAAATTGCACAAAGTGAGGGCTTGATGCCAACAATTACAGCAAAAGTATCAGATGAACTTTTGGCCTATATAGACCGGGTTTCTGGTGGGAATCGGTCAGAATATCTGCGCCGCTGCCTTGAAGCCGGGCCGGGTGATCGAGAGTCAGGTTTGAAAATCGTGGCCGACCAGCTGGGCGACGTGAATCGAAAACTTGATTACCTTTTTGACCGTGCTTCAGATGCTGATTTTGGATCACTACGTGACGAGTTGAAGGCGATAACCGAAACGCTATCCAGCGTGAAATTCCCACCGGCAGGCCAGATGATGTTGCATGAGTCGCTTGCCATTGAAACGCTGATCCTTCTTCGTTCGATAGCTGAACCGGGTAAAAACAAAGCGGCCAAAGCGGAACTGGAGCGTAACGGCTACAAAATCTGGGAACCAAAAAAGGAGCGCTAAAATGGACGAAAGAGAAAGAGGATTAGCTTTTTTATTTGCCATTACCCTGCCGCCGGTACTGGTGTGGTTTTTAGTCGCAAAATTTACCTATGGCATTGACCCTTCAACTGCTAAATATCTTGTCCCCTATTTAGTCAAGAATACCTTTTCATTATGGCCCTTGTGGTCTGCTTTAATAGCTGGTTGGGTTATTGGAATTGCCGGGCTTGTCGCCTTTATTCTTTATGATAAAACTCGCGTGTTTAAGGGCGAGAGGTTTAAAAAGATTTTTCGCGGGACAGAGCTTGTTCGTGCCAGAACTCTCGCAGACAAAACCCGTCAAAGAGGTGTTGATCAATTAACTGTTGCCAATATCCCAATTCCTGTTGAAGCGGAGAATCTGCATTTTTCAATTGCCGGTACAACTGGTACAGGTAAAACCACAATTTTCAACGAGCTGTTGTTTAAGAGTATAAAGAGAGGCGGCAAAAATATCGTACTAGACCCAAACGGTGGCTTCCTGAAGAACTTTTATCGACCCGGAGACGCTATTCTAAACGCCTATGATAAACGCACGAAAGGCTGGGTTTTCTTTAATGAGATTCGTCGTTCCTATGATTATGAGCGACTCGTAAACTCTATTGTTCAGGAAAGTCCTGATATGGCTACTGAAGAATGGTTCGGGTATGGTCGCCTTATTTTTAGTGAAGTATCCAAGAAACTTCACAGCCTCTACAATACAGTAACAATGGAAGAAGTAATTCACTGGGCCTGTAACGTTGACCAGAAAAAGCTAAAGGAATTTCTAACCGGCACACCTGCTGAAGCTATTTTTTCAGGCTCAGAAAAAGCTGTAGGAAGCGCGCGTTTCGTTCTCAGTAAGAATCTTGCACCTCATTTGAAAATGCCGGAAGGTAATTTTTCCCTGCGTGACTGGCTTGATGATGGAAAGCCGGGAACCTTATTTATCACCTGGCAGGAGGAAATGAAAAAGTCGCTTAATCCGCTAATTTCCTGCTGGCTGGATTCGATTTTTTCTATCGTCCTGGGTATGGGGGAAAAAGAAGGTCGCATTAATGTATTTATAGACGAACTGGAATCACTCCAGTATCTGCCAAACCTCAATGATGCCCTGACCAAAGGGCGCAAAAGCGGTCTGTGTGTTTTTGCAGGCTATCAGACCTTTTCCCAGCTGGTTAAAGTTTACGGCCGTGATATGGCCCAAACCATTCTGGCTAACCTGCGTTCTAACATTGTGCTGGGCGGCAGCCGTCTCGGTGAAGATACGCTGGATCATATGTCTCGCTCACTCGGTGAAATTGAAGGCGAAGTTGAGCGTAAAGAATCCGATCCGCAAAAACCCTGGATTATCCGAAAACGCCGCGACGTTAAGGTAGTTCGCGCAGTAACGCCTACCGAAATCTCCATGTTGCCAAACCTCACTGGCTATCTGGCGTTACCTGGTGATATGCCCGTCGCTAAGTTCAAGGCTAAGTACATTAAATACCAGCGTAAAAATCCCGTTCCTGGCATTGAACTGAGGGAAATCTGATGCTTGATATAACCACCATTACACGTCAGAACGTCACTAGCGTTGTCGGCTACTACTCTGATGCAAAGGATGATTACTACAGCAAGGATTCATCATTTACGTCCTGGCAGGGAACCGGAGCTGAAGCGCTCGGCTTATCCGGGGACGTTGAATCAGCGCGGTTTAAAGAGCTGCTTGTCGGGGAAATTGATACCTTCACACAGATGCAACGGCACGTTGGCGATGCCAAAAAAGAGCGTCTGGGCTATGACCTGACGTTTTCAGCGCCTAAAGGGGTATCCATGCAGGCGCTGATCCACGGTGATAAAACCATTATCGAGGCGCATGAAAAAGCCGTAGCTGCCGCCGTGCGCGAAGCTGAAAAACTTGCTCAGGCCCGGACGACTCACAAGGGTAAATCCGTTACGCAGAACACCAACAATCTTGTAGTGGCAACGTTTCGTCACGAAACGTCCAGGGCGCTTGACCCGGATCTGCACACCCATGCTTTTGTCATGAACATGACCCAGCGCGAGGACGGCCAGTGGCGCGCGCTCAAAAACGACGAGCTGATGCGTAACAAAATGCACCTGGGCGATGTTTACAAACAGGAGCTGGCGCTTGAGCTGACTAAAGCCGGTTATGAGCTGCGTTATAACAGCAAAAATAACACGTTCGATATGGCTCATTTTTCAGACGAGCAGATCCGCGCATTCTCTCGCCGGTCAGAGCAAATTGAAAAGGGACTTGCTGAAATGGGACTTACGCGGGAAACCGCCGATGCGCAGACGAAAAGCCGCGTCTCGATGGCAACGCGTGAAAAGAAAACAGAGCATTCCCGTGAAGAAATTCACCAGGAATGGGCCAGCCGCGCCAAAACGCTCGGCATTGATTTTGATAACCGGGAATGGCAGGGGCATGGAAAACCCCATGAAGCTGATATTGCGCGTAACACGGCCCCGGATTTTACCAGCCCGCAGGTTAAAGCTGACCGGGCTATTCAGTTTGCAGTTAAGTCGCTGTCGGAGCGCGATGCCAGCTTTGAACGCCAGAAGCTGATTCAGATCGCTAATAAACAGGTGCTGGGCCATGCCTCAATGGTCGATGTAGAAAAAGCGTACCTGAAGGCGGTACAGAAGGGCGCCATCATCGAGGGCGAAGCCCGGTATCAATCAACGCTGAAGGTTGGTGCTTCAGTTATGGCCGAGACTCTGACGCGTAAAGAGTGGATCGACTCGCTGACAAATAGCGGGATGCGCGCAGATAAAGCCCGTTTTGCGGTAGATGAAGGAATCAAAAACGGCAGGCTTAAAAAAACCAGCCATCGCGTCACTACCGTGGAGGGTATCCGCCTTGAGCGTACCATTCTGACTATCGAATCACGCGGCCGGGGACAGATGCCGCGCCTGCTGACCGCAGAGATTGCAGGCCAGCTGCTCGCCGGGAAAACCCTCAAACAGGAACAGATGCGCGCGGTTACAGAAATTGTGACCAGTAAAGATCGCTTTGTTGCCGCACATGGTTACGCCGGTACAGGTAAAAGTTATATGACAATGGCAGCAAAGGAGCTGCTGGAGTCACAAGGGCAGAAGGTCACGGCGCTGGCCCCCTATGGGACACAGAAAAAAGCGCTTGAAGATGATGGATTACCGGCCCGCACCGTTGCCGCGTTCCTGAAAGCAAAGGATAAAAAGCTGGATGAAAAATCAGTTGTGTTTATTGATGAAGCGGGGGTTATTCCCGCCCGGCAGATGAAGCAGCTGATGGAAGTTATCGAGAAGCATAACGCGCGCGCGGTATTCCTGGGGGATACGTCACAGACGAAAGCAGTAGAAGCCGGTAAGCCCTTTGAACAGCTGATCAAAGCAGGTATGCAGACCAGCTACATGAAAGACATTCAGCGCCAGAAGAATGAGGTTTTGCTTGAAGCGGTTAAGTATGCCGCTGAAGGCAATGCGGCGCGCGCCCTGAAAAATATTACCGGCGTGAATGAGCTGAAGGAAGAAGCGCCCCGGCTCGCTAAACTTGCCGATCGCTACCTGGCTCTGTCCTCAGAACAGCAGGATGCCACACTGATAATCTCCGGCACGAACGCCTCACGCAAGACCCTGAATGACTACATCCGGGGCAACCTGGGGCTTGCCGGAACCGGCGCAACCTTCACGCTACTGGATCGCGTAGACTCGACACAGGCGGAGCGCCGCGACAGCCGTTATTTCAGTAAAGGTCAAATCATTATCCCCGAACAGGATTACAAAAATGGTATGAAGCGTGGCGAGTCATACCGCGTTCTTGATACCGGGCCGGGCAATAAATTAACGGTTGAAAGCAGCAGCGGTGAGCAGATTGCTTTCAGCCCGCGCACACACACCAAGCTGTCTGTATACCAGGCCGTCAGCGCCGAGCTGGCGCCGGGTGATAAGGTCATGGTAACGCGTAACGATAAAACGCTGGACGTTGCCAACGGCGACCGCTTCACGGTGAAAACGGTGGAAGGCGAAAAACTGACCCTTGAGGACAAAAAAGGGCGCACGGTCGAGCTGGACAAAAGCCAGGCCTCTTATCTGTCCTATGCCTATGCAACCACCGTCCACAAATCCCAGGGGCTTACCTGTGATCGCGTGTTGTTCAACATAGATACCAAATCACTTACCACATCTAAGGACGTTTTTTATGTGGGGATTTCGCGCGCGCGTCATGAAGTGGAAATTTTTACCGACGATAAAAAATCGCTGGCATCGAGCGTGAGCCGCGACAGTCCCAAAACCACGGCCGCAGAAATCGACCGCTTCTTTGGGCTTGAGGCGAGATTCAAGGATATTGGCCGCGACACAAGTTTAGAAACCCGATCAGTTGAAAAAGGTCTGACAGGAGTTACGGGGGAGAGCATGGCGTTTAACCAGAAACCAGATGAACACAACATGACGAGCGGATCTGATTATCAGCCAGTGAACAACGCAGAGGACGCCTTTCATCTTAAACAGAACCCAATGGATGATTCCGTTGGTCTGCGGCGTCATGAAGCGCATCACAACGATGCCGAGCTGGCGCATGATTATGCGGCCGCCGACGATCAGCAGTGGAGCGAGCAGGATTATGCGGATTACGAGCATTATGCCGAAGCAGCAGAATATGACTTTGACAGCAGCATTTACGAGGATTACGCCATGCCGCAGGCGTCGCAGGCTGAACAGAGCCATGCCGGTAAAGGACATAATCATGAGCATGAGCATGAAGAAGGGGGCCATGAAATCTGATGGTGCAGGCAGATAAACGAAAGCTGGATAAGCTGAAGTTCGACCAGGTAATTAATCTGGCGCGCAGACTGCCGCACCCGGCGATCCATGACTTACTGCGCGCGCTGATACTGCCTATTCAGGCCGATTATTTGCTGGCCGTTGGCACGGAAGGCCAGGACGCGCGCCCGGACATGAACGAACGCGAGTTCTTCTTTAGTAAAATCATCTGGGCGATGGATTACACGCACATGAAATCACTCAGGCTTGCTGCTGAAGATTTCCCCCTGGCGCTTGCGACGGCCAAGATCCTTCCGTGGCCGTGGAGCGAATCACGGTACAGGAGTGCTTTAGCCGATATAGGCAGCGCTAAGGGCAATCCGTGGGTACAGGACATTAATCACAGTGTTATTTTGTGGATGCCCTGGCGGATAGGCTTTGTACATGGAGGGAACCATTCTATTGCCAGCGGCATTCTGGCTGGTGAGGGCGACGTGATACCGGATACAGTTTATGATATGCGGTATCTGCTCGATATTATCAGCACTGACGGGTACTACTGGTACATGAGCGGAAAGATCTGCGAGAGAGTTACTGACTATCGTACAGCCGCCTTTTTCGAAATCGGCCGCCTTCTTTAGAAATGTGGAAAATTATTATGCGTAAAGTTTCTATTTTTGTTAATGGTAATAATCGTGCGATCAGAATACCCCGCGATATGGACTTTGAGGGCGTTAGCGAGCTGGAAATCCAGAGGGAAGGGGAGTCACTTATCCTCAAGCCCGTGAGGCCCAGCTGGAGTTCGTTTGCTGAAGTAGATAAAGCCGATTCAGATTACCTGACGGATCGTGATGATGTGCTGGGTAGTACACCCGAAGGCCAAAATTAAATCAAATTTCCTCAATAACTTTTCACACTGCCAACTTTGATTAAGTGACTGTAATAAATAAATTCTTCATCTTGCCGGCGCCGCGCCGGCGCAGCTGGCCAACTCCAATTTTCGCTTCACTACCATCAATTATCCTGAACAGGATTACCCATAAAAAAAGCCCCTTTCGGGGCATTGCAAATTGCATTAATCAACGTTGCTACTGGAGCTACCAAACAGCATCCAATAGCCTGCTAAAATTGCGCCTATCAAGCTAATAACAAAACCAATCATTGCAATGCTATGAAAAGGACTCGTTTCTACTAAGAGAGCGTTTAAAGCCTCTTGCAGCATATTGCCATCTTCAGCAGCACCGGCACTGACTAATACAATCAGACCGACTATCAAAAAAGCACTGCCAAAAGATAAAGTTAATGTTTTCGGTTTCATCAGGTTTCTCCGTATTAAGCTTTCATTTAGCCGGTTTCCGCAGCGTTCAGCTGTCTGTTAGTAAGAAGAACGGTAATCGCGCCCGCGATTCCAGCGGTCTTGCCAGTGTTCGAGGAATGATTCAGCCAGCTTAGGCATGTTCCAGATCACCACCGCGTTCTCTGAGTTTTTCGTTTCGGCCGCTTTGCTGAAATTAAAGCTGCCGGTTTCAACGGTCACATTGTCTACGATGATCACCTTGTCATGCTGGATAGGAAAATCACTGTCTGTACGCAAAGGAATACCGCTGTTGGCTATGTAGTTCATGGCCGCAACGCTGGCACGGCCTTTATTGCCCCTTTCATCAACCACGATTTTCACATCAACCCCACGCTTTTTTGCTGCTACCAGCGCTTTCATAATATCCGGGGCCGTAAAGGAGTAGGCCATCATCCGTATAGAGGTTTTTGCGGAATCTATGGCGCTCAGCACGAGAACGCGGGCGCTCCCTTCAGGCGAGTAGCCGACCTGAACAGATGGTTCCACGGCAAAGGCGGGCAGCACAGCAGTTGTAAAAGTTGCGGCCAGAAGCCAGGTAGCTAAATTTTTCATTACAGGCTCCCGTTCACACACTGCATTTTATATTCAGGATCGAAGTAGATTTCTTTAATTTTGAATTTTTCCATATGCACCACTACGTCAATGGTGGAGTAGAGCATTCGCATAATATCGCTCATATCGAGCATTCGGCCGATAGGGGTCGCTTTGATAAGCAGGCCAATACGGTTGAAGGCATCACGCGCGGAGTTAGCGTGTGTTGACATAACACCGCCCGGATGGCCGGTATTAAGTGCCTGAAGATAATCCCAGGCAGCATCATCCCTAAGCTCGGTCATGATGATACGGCCCGGCGTCAGACGCATACAGGCTCGCAGGGCATCAGTGGCTCTAACCCGACCTATCTGCTTCTCATTTCCGTACATCATATAAACGGCCTCGACAACATGAGCGAGCGTTACTTCATGGACGTCCTCCAAAATAATGATACGTTCGTTTTTATTTACTGCTTTTAACAGCGCGCGCGTGAGTACCGTTTTCCCCGACCCGGTTTCACCGCAAATCACAATGGTGCGTTTTTTCTCAACCGCCGTTCTCAAGAACGTGGGCCATTTTTCGCTGCTGTGCAGCTCTTTTAGGAGGAAATCATCTTCAGTAAGGGTCTGTTGGCTGCCAGTTATCATCCGGCAGTCACTAAATATTCCCTCACTCGTCAGCTGCTCCAAATCTTTATCTACCGCCAAATCCTTACGAAACGCTACGGCCGTAGTACCCTCAATCACCGCAGGGGGCAGACAGATAACGCCCCTGATCCCGCCAGGCAGCACTACGTCATTAATTGGCTGCATCGTCAGCTTGTTGCTGCTTACCAGCGATTTAGCAAGGTTACGAATAAAATCTGCGGTAATCGCCGCGTTCTCCACGACCCTGCGGCCGCTGAACGTGTCGCAGATAACTTCCTGAAAGCGATTAATGCGAATCTCAAAAACGGTAGGATCTTCTAAATACTCGCGCAGTGGGCCAAGTTGATAGAAAGCTGCATTGGTCATGATTACTCCTGAAGAAAAACGGGCGCCAGGCGCCCGCTTTTTTTAATTGTCTGCGAGCGTATAAACGCCGCTGAAATCGAGGTCACGGGCAACAAAAATGCTCACCGCATCACCCTGCTGATCGTAGAGGGTAGGGGGGATGGACATATAAGAGCGAAGCGCTTCAGACGCCAGCTGCTCGCCGCTGTTTTCTGTGCTGTTGTACTGAATGTTATTACTCTGCGTCTGGTTAACCAGCGCTGTTAGCGTGTCAGAGAACAACGAAATCATGATCGCACCACGCAGACGCTCCCACATATGGGTATCAACCTGGCCCGGAATCCCTGCGCTGCCGAGTGAGTTTGTTCCGGCGCTGTCGATATTAACGATTGTCCCGTCCTGGTCATTGCGGATGCGCTCCCAGAGAACAAACACGCGCGCCTGGCCGTCTTTTATGCCGCCGGTAATCTGCCCGTCAACCCATGAGCCTTTATCAATCAGCCTTACGAGTCCGTCAGCTGAGTACACGTCCTGCGAAACCCGGCAGGAAACCTGACCCGGTACAGTAGTGTCCAGCTCCGTGCCCGTGCCGCAGGGGATCATCTTACCTTTAGGAACGGTCAGGCTGGGATTTGCCATAACACCGGCGCGGCTTGCTTTCAGCCTTGCCGGTGTCAGATTTTTAGCTAATGACGAGCTACCTTCACTCGTTTCATTGTCCTGGGCCTGTACGCCGGGCTTATTACTTGTGGCCGCCTCATTAGTCTGTGCCAACTCGCCGCCCAGGCGACGCTGCATAGCCAGTTCTTCAGGCGAGGGTTCTTTGCGCTTATTAGAGGTACGCGCGCCGGTGTTGCTGTTTCCCGCATCGGCATCTGCCTGGGCGGCAGCCTGTACCGCACGGGCATCAGTAGCGCTTTTCTGCGCTGCTGCGGGCTTATTGACTTCGGGATCGCTGTTAAAGCTGTAGTTCGGCAGCGTATTGGCCTGCTGCGCTTTCCCCTCGTCTTTATCCGCTTCAGCTTTAGCCGGGGCGCGGATTTTACCCATGACCGTGATCCCAATGAATATCAGAGCAAGCAGAGCCATCAGTATGACAAAGGCTTTCATACCAGGGGCAGAACGGCGGTTACTACCTTTAAACCCGCCGCGCTCGCTTTCAAATTCACCGTCTGCGGTGTTGTCATCGAGTTCCTGATCTACATCGACACTTTTACGGGCCATCAGTTATCCTCCCCAATCTGAACCCTGCGCACATCCGGGGAAGCCGTACCGGTTGCTACCGCACCGGCGCCCGGAGCGAAGTTATTATTGCGAACGCCAACAACCTTATCGCCCAGACGAATACGCCACTCTTTAGCGACGGTTTCCACCTCGATGATGTTGCGGTTTTCGCCCACAATATGCGAGTTCGGCAGTGTTTCTTTGCCGCTTGCCGAGATCATGTAGACCTGCGGCAACTCTGCATTGGCCGGAAACTCAAACCGGGTAAAGCGGTAGTTATCCCAGACGTGAACCGGCTGGATACTGCGCATTTCCGGCTGTTCGCTCATAACGTACTGATAGTTTTTCGCCCCAGCAAAAGCCGTCTGCTTCAGCTTCTGCGTAATGCGTTTTTTATCAGCTGCGCTTTTGGCTTTTTCCTGTTTCTCAAACGGGTATTCATAGGTCAGCTGAAGAACGGCCTGGCGCACGGCCCACGGCGTTTCAATAAAGGATTTTGTAACCGTACCGTCTGCATTTTTCTTCGTTTCTTCACCGATGAAATGAAGGACGATGTTATAGGTACGTTTATCCGTGACGATCACCAGGTTGGTATCACTCATTGCCTGTTTCGGCTTCACAAAAAAATGGTTCATTTTGTGCGCGAACGTCCAGCTCTCAGAGTCACCAAAAGCATGAGTGATATAGGTTTCGTCGGGTGCGACGACAATATGGGTAGCCACACCGGCGATAGCGTCAATTTTGACCACGTTAACAGGGTTGTATACAACGCTTTTAATGCGGTAGTCGTAAGGAGAATTACGGCCAACTTCAAGCGCCATCACGTTAGTAGCCGCGCCCCCCAGGACTGACAAAACGACTGCTGAAAGAAGTAGTTTTTTCATGGCGCGGCCCTCAGTTAACTTCCGGGTTGACGCGGTAGCTCGTCACTCGGAAACCCAGCGGGTTGACATAGCGCTGCTCAGCGTTCATCGCCAGCGATTTATATTCATACCCCATAATGGCAATCCAGCGCTGGGGCTGATCATCAACCGGGTTGCTGCGCACACGGCGAACCGTAGTAAAGCGTATCGTTGCAACGCCATGCGGTTTATCGAGGATCACAGAGTTAATTTTCACGCGTGTCGTTTCACTGTCGCCCAGAACCTTATCCAGACCGTTGCGGCCTTTAAACTTGCTCTGGTAAGACTCAGCCACGTTCGGCGTGGACATTAAGCCTACGGCCGTATAATCGACCTGAACTGAATAGAAGTCATAGCTCTCGCGGTGAATGACATATTGCGTCAGCCAGAACTTATCAATTTCATCACCGTAAGAAGCCTGATCGCGGGTCAGTTTGACCTGCTGCACTTCGTGAGTGGCCTCGTTAAGCGTCAGCAGGTGTGCGGGGATTGGCTGGCTGTACTTATGCACCACGTATCCAACCAGAGACAGTGCAAAAACAGTTACCACCGCTGAACCGGTGGCAACCATCCAGGCGGTACGCCGGGACTTCAGCACTTCATCCATCAGATCAACCTCAAGCCCTTTACGGCTTTCGTTGAACTCTTTAATGGCTTCGCGTGTAAGCCCTGTTTTTTTATTAGCTCTCATTTGCACCACCTTGCGTATCAACCGGGATTGTTTTGTTTACTGGAACGGTGTTGCTCCAGTCCGGCTCCGGTGGCGGTTTATGCCCGCTGGAACAGGCGCTAATCAGAAGAACTCCCATGAGTAATAAGCTGCGCATTACGGCATCCATTATCGGTTGTTGAACGTACTAATTATAATAAGTCGTCGAAATTGCAATTTCAACGACTTTTGTTTTAATTTTATGCAGCCCGCTTCCCGCGACTGCCCCTTGCTTTGCCACTCAGATTAGAGCCACTTTTTCCTCCACTGGCGCCACCCTGCGATTGTCCACCGCCACTATTACCGCCGCTGCCGCCGCCGGTATTACCGCCCCGGAACGCATTACCGCCAAACATGCCATGACTGCCCATGTTGCCAAGCGCCTGCATTGAAGAACCGGTAGAACGTGCAGCATCTGCGACACCGGCACTGATACCGCTACCCCAGCTCTGGGCGACCTGTGGGATCTGAAACAGAACAAAGATAGAGATAATGGTCAGCAGCAGCGCGGCCATAGAGCCAGTGATAGATGAATAGGCCGCATCGGAGTTCATCGAGGACAGAAGGTTGTCGAACATCTGCATGATGAAACCAAACACGAGAGCCAGCACGACAACGACCAGCCCGTAGTTGATTACCGATCCAAGCCAGCGCGCGAAGATGTTTTTTGTTGGCCCCCACAGTAGGCAGAAAATGGCAATCGGGCCGAAACAAAGCGTAACGGCAAGAAGGATTTTCGCCATGATCACAAAGCCCGCACCGAGGCCACCCAGCACAACGGTAGCAACCAACATAATTCCGCCAATGGCATATGCGGCCAGGCCGCTTGACGAAAATACATCCGCTGCATCCCAGGCTGTATTTACAATCCTGACGCCTTTTTCAATACCGCTATCAATGATCGCCGGTACGCCGCTGGCTTCGACTTTATCGGGGGAAGATAAGATGCCAGCAAAATCATCTGGCATGTGAAGCGCCACATTAACCAAATCCTGCTGAAACCAGCCGCCTGCCGTCGCAAAGCTCAGGATAAGGGCTATAGATAGATACTCTTTAATCAGCGAGCTTAGGCTGTCGCCTGCCCCCGGATTAAACATCGAGTACAAACCCTGCATCATCAGCTTTATGGTCAGGCAGGTTGCCACCAGAGGCGTAACGTCAGAGATAATGGTGGCAACGTTGGCGCTCACCATTGACGTAATCGCCCCGTCTACTTTTGCGAAAATGTCTTGTACCAGGGTGAATGCCATATTGCCTCCTTACTCTTAAATTTTCGGTGAGTTAATTTCACCGTCCTCTTTACCGTGAACAAACAGCTGGCGATCAGCCTCACGCGCGTTTTTGCAGTCTGGCTTCTGGAGTTCATCAGCATTCTTCTTGCACTCCTCGATCGTTGCCTTGCGCTCTTTGTCATGCTTTTTGTACCAATCAACGTCATGCGAAGCGTCGCAGGCCGCCAGGAAGAAAGGGATAAGCAGCAGTAGTTTTTTCATAATTTCCTCAGTTAATTGAAGGTGACGCGGTAACGTCCCCACCGGTTCCAAAAACAAAATTACGGGTCGCACGATCCTTCTGTGCGCGCAAAAGTTTGTCCTGCGATTGCTGTAACATATTCATCAAATTCAGCTTCGCCTGCTCACCCTGTATAGCGCCTTGTGACGTTTGGATACGTGCTTGCAGGTCGGCAATGGATTTCAGGTCTGGCGTCGATTTAATCTGCTGCGTCAGCGCCTGCATATCGCTCAGCTCTTGCATCTGGTTGTTGTAGGCTTTTTCGGCCATCACACGGTCGTAAGCACCTTTTTCCGCCAGCTTTTTGTTCATATAGGCGATTGCTTCGCTGGGCGTCATGTCGTCAACCTCAGCATTAAACTGGCCCATCATGCTGTTAACAGAAGGCGTGACCGACGAACTGGAGTTCATAGCGTCGCTGTACACCTCTTTCCAGTTGTCGGGCAGGTTATTCGCCAGCGTATTGGTTGACGTCCCCAGCAGATCACCCAGGTTGGTTGTTTTAGCCATCGACTCATACATATTTTTCTGCGTCTCCAGCTGGCTTTTAAGCTGCTCCAGCTGTTGAGCCATTTGCTGAAGCTGCTCGACCTGTTTAGCCAGCTCGGTAGGGTTGGTCACGATGATGCCAGCGGAGGCGCTTTGCGCGCCCCCAAGAATCAAGCCGGTGGTCAGCAGCACTGCCGTAAGTGATTTTTTCATGGTGTTTTGCCTCGTTGTTAAGCCGTCAGACGCCAGTATTCTTTGAGCCATGCTTCAGGCTCATTACCGAGCCGTTGTACCAGCTCATGCGCGATTTCGGCGTTTTGTGGTTCACCGGACAACACACTAAGGATGTTGTCCATTGTCTTAATATCCGCATCAATATCGTCGCTGTTGCGCGGATAGAGGTTGAAAGAAGCAATAGCAGACTGTTGCCCCTGTTTAACCAGGAACTGCCTGGAGTGTTCAGTAATCGACATCAGCGCATCGTATTCCGCATCAGTGAGGAAGGCGTAATCCGTGCGGATAGCTTCCGGATCGCGCAGGCAAATTTTCGTAACGGTCTGCGACATGATGGTGCGGCCAATACGGCTGGACAGCGCATCGTTCGGCTCCTGGGTGGCAAACACATAGATGGCATCTTTCTTACGGTCAGTCTTGATACCGCGCTTAACTTCGCGCTCGATAACCGGATCGTCAAGATAGGCGTGGAACTCGTCAAAACACTGAATGACGCGGCGTTTACCGTCTATGGAATCACGCACCCGGTACAGCAGGTACATCATCAGCGGTGTACGGGCCGGGCTGGACACTTCTTCTTTAGCTGCAATAAACTCGGATAAATCAAAGCCAAAAATATCGTTCGTGCTGAGATCCAGGCTATCTTCGTCATTATCAAAAAGCCAGCCATACTGGCCTTCCCGCGTCCATTCGCGCAGCAGCCCTTTCAGTGACACCCCGTTTTCCACCACTTCATTCACGTACCCGTCCAGGATAGTCACGGTACGCGCATTGCGTGGAATGAGTGAACCTTCACCCATAACCGCATCCACGCCTTCAGCCAGCTCGGTTGCCATCGTTGCGCTGATAGGCCCGTTATTGGTGGTTTCCACACAAATGCGGAACAGGTTTTTAATGAGAGCGATATTGCGTTTAGTCGGCTCAATCTGAAGCGGTGCGAACCCGGACGGCATACCTTGTTGCAGGACTTTATAGTAGCCGCCAACGCTTCGAATGAACGGCTCCATGCCGCGGTCACGGTCATAAACAAAAAGGCGCGGGTTGTACTTCATTGACTGCGCCAGAAGGAAGTTAAGCAGTGTGGTTTTACCTTCCCCCGACATACCCGTTATCAGCGCGTGGCCCAATGGACGTTTCCCGTAGGAAATTTCTTCAAGCGGGGTCACGTGAAAATTGAAATAAAGAGGTGTACCGCTGATCGTGCGGAACATGGTAAGCGCTGGCCCCCAGGGGTTATTATCAGGCTTGCCACGCATAAAATTGTGGAACGAGCTAAAGTGTAAAAAGTTCCATGAGTTTACCGGAACCGGGCGCGGCGCCCATTTCTGGTTTCCCGGCAGTTTTGCATAATATGCGGCCTCAGAGGCCAGGCTGATAGTACCGCCAACTACACCGCACCCCGTCAGCATAACCTTCACCCGACGCGCTTTACGCTGCACCGCATGTTGATCTTTATCCCAGACATGCACGGTTCCATGATGGTAGCCCATCACGAACTCTCTGGACGTCAGCATATCGAGCGCAGTACCCAGCTGCGCCAGCTGGCTTTGCGCACGGTCGCGGGTTTCCTGCAATGACTTTTCCTGATGCGTCAGGAACGTTTTAGCGGAGGATTCAGAGAGGCAGGAAAAGCTCTGCGTAAGCAGGTATTCAAAATCCGCCTCTTTAAGCATATTTAGCTGGCCCGGCTCTGTTTCTTCTTCGTAATCACGAAATTCAATGCCGGTGGTATAGAAGTTGTGATCTACCGTTCTGATCTGGACAACATCACCCCACAGAGAGCTAACAGGGCGGTTGTCCATGATGTATTCACGAATACGCTCGCGGCAGACTGGCACAATCGCCCATTCCATATTTGCGAGGAAATAAAGGAACTCCAGCGCTTTAGAATATGCGTGAGCCTGCGATGGTTCAGGGTCGTTACGTTCAATAACAACAGCTTCGTCGAAAACATCTGCTTCATCGACTTCCGCCAGTTCTTCGACCTCTTTTTTATCAGGCGCGGGTATCTCATTACCGCGCTTATCACGATAATAAATGCCAAGCTGCTGAATACCGTAGGGCTTCATGGCTTCCAGAATTTGTTCAGAAACATCTTCCAGACCTTCAAGCGCTTCATTCTGCATTTGCTGAATTTGTTCACGGGTCGGCTTTTCAAATTTGGATAAAAATTTCTGTGTTTTATCGCCTACCTGTTTGTAGATAACGGTCAGATACAGATCGTTAATCAGCTGTTTTGAATCACCGTGCAGCTTACGGTTATATTTATCAACATACGCAGGAAAGAACTGGTCATACTCACCGTCCGGGTACTCTTTGGCTTCATGGTGGTATTCATGCGTCCAAAGCTCTACCTGGTCTGTACCAAAACTTTTAACCAGCGTGTTAAGGTCTTTATGCCACGTTACCAGTTCACGATCTGATGCGCAGTCATGTGTGCGGCCATCCAGCTTGAAAAAAGCCATCAGATCGCCGTTTTCCATCGAAATCACGTAATCATTGAGGTGATAAGAATAGGGCAAATACTTTTTATTTACCGATGGCTCCTTACGGAAGGCATCAATTTTTTTTGGCTTAGTAGCGGTGGCAGCTCTCATTATTTTAAACCCTTACGTTTGTAATCAGCAGTGGAATAAGAAGAACCTCCCCACTGTTTAAACGGAGAATCAAACCAATTACTGAATTTGGTTTTCAACCACAGGCCCATAATTCGAAACATGCGGTCGTCATATTTTGTCAGTGCAGCAGACGGAATCCACAGAAAGACAAAAACCAGAATCGCCCATAAATGGATGATCATGAAAAGCGACGCTGAAGCCATAAAAATCAACATGGCGACGTCGCGCGGCAAGCCTATTGCTCGCGGTAAGCGAGTGGCACCTTTGAAAAGCGGTCTTTTACCATCGACAAACATCTTTTGCTTTCCTCTCTATGGGGGGCAATTTGCCCCCCTACTGATTGACAGGTCAGCTTCCTACACCGGTTAAAGAAACGAGGTAAGACGCAGAACCGATACCGATCAGGCCAATAACGATGCGCGGCATGAAACTGGCAGGAATTACGTGAAGCATCCACATAAAGCAGCTTGCAATAATCGCAATAGCACAACCGATAGGAATCCAGGTGTTCAGCCATGTCTGGATAGATGTAGCGGTGGATTCACCAGTATCTGTGCCAGCGGCCAGCGCGATTTGCGGCAGGGCAATGGACAGAACGCCCATCACTACCGCAGGGCCATACTTTTTAAACAACGTGGTCATACTTTCTCCTTACTCATCATCTTCTGTTGATTTCAGATTTAACCGGCATTCTTCAACGCCACACTTATCTTTCAAAAACTCTGCCAGTAGCCTTAAATCAGCCCAGGTTCGTAGCTCATGCTCTTTATTAACCCGAATGGAACATGCGATCTGGCCCAGCTGCTCGTCGTCTATCTGAAAAACGGGATACCACTTCTTTAATGAAACCCGTTCTATCGTTACCTCCTTCACTTTTCCCGCTTCAAATAGCTCCAGGATCTGTGATTGCAACACAAGGTACAAACGTTCCATCCATAACCTCACTCCCCCTTCGCTGTTTCCTGTTTGGTTAAAAACGCATCCGTATTATTTCGGCTGAAGGCGTCGCCATCACCCGAACCAAAAACATCTTGTTCACCGTCATACTGCGGCGCCGTACTTTTTGCCTGCTGTGGCTCAGTCGCGGTGCTGTCCTCACTGGTCTGGCCGTCAGGTAGCAGCGTAGGGATTTTCAAATCAGTTGATAGCCGCGCCACGTTGATAACTTTCGTGACATACCCGTTAGAAATCCCGTTTGTGAGTGAGCCGGTGTTGTAGCAGGAAAGCGCGTGTCTCAGCGCTACCTGCCCGGCCGGGTAGGATTTCAGGGCGCTACTATAACAGGTCTTGAGAACGGTCTGACTCGCGCGCAGGTTGATGCAGGGCTTGAAAATATCGTCAACCGAAAGACCCAGGCCCACCAAATTATTTGAGTTAATTTGTGCAAGGCCCATGTCAAAACTCTTATTATCTTTCAGCAGAACTTTCGCAACGCTGACAGCCTCGGCTTCAGTACGCGGTTGCTGTTTTAACTGGGTACTACCGTTAATATTGATCCTGTACGGCCCATTTGAGGACTCATGGCCGACGATGTACGCCATCGTTAATGGTGAAACATCAGGCGCACATCTCTGCGCAAGCCTGGCAACTTCATCAGAGGCAGGCGCAGCACTGGCATTGCCAGAACAAGCAAGGCAGGCCAGAGCGAGAACCAGGAGTTTTGGATGTTTACTCATTTACGTTTCACCGCGTAATTGTAATTTCGACGACTTTTGTTTATGATAAGGGCTAATGAGATCGTGTCAAGAAGAAACGAAAAGAAAACCGCTGAAGGAAGGAAGGTGATGCTGGTTCCCCTGAAATCAGAAAAACGACCCAAAGGCGAACCCGTGTATCGTGACCCGGATAACCCTTTTAATACGTGGACTGGTATAGGGAAGCGCCCGGCCTGGCTAACCGCAAAACTGGATTCTGGCATCAGCCTGGAAGCCATGAAGATGCAGGGCGCAGGCAATCCCAGAGAAAACAGACCGGCCAAATACCGCGATCCCAGGAACGCAGAAAATACCTGGTCCGGGACTGGCCGCAGACCAACCTGGCTCAAAGAGCTGCTTGACAGTGGCATATCGCTGGATGATCTGAAGATATAACCGGAGGATATTGAAATGGGCGAAGTTATTGATTTTGCAGAAAGACAAAAAGGCAGAAAGAAGAAAAAGGCATCTTCCATTCCGCCCATTTTAAGAAAATTCCGTGTCCATGCGATCAGGTTACTCGCCAGCATCATCAAATCCGGCTCTTATTCAGTCGTTTATATCGTTAAGAAAATTACTGGAAAGTTAATCAAGTTTTTCGCAATTTTAACGATTATTGTTTTTGTTGTCGAATATATCGCAGACGATATAGGTTACAAATCTATATATAACGCGGCGTTATTATTATTGTTACTTACCGCAACTAACATTCTGGCGAGTGTATATCTGAAGAAACTGTTAAGGACAAAGCAATGAAGAAATTAATCATACCTTTGATAGCCGCAGGCAGCCTGCTTTATCTGCCTGCAAGCCATGCTGAAGATCCCTGCAAAGTTATTATGTGCATGGCGGGTAAACTTACCGGCGATAGCGGAGGAAGTGAGTGTAATAGTGCGGAAGCCGCATTCTTCAACATTGTGAAAAAGAACAAGCATGGTTTTTTACCCAATCACACGAAGGACGCCAGGAAGGCTTTTCTTAATGAATGCCCGGATAATGGTGAAGGTGGAAGCAACCAGTCAATGATTAGTCAGATAATCAGCAAATACGGAAAAGTTCGTTTATAAGCGAACAGAATTTAATTAGGAAATATCTCAATATAAGGAGCCAACGTGAAAAAAATTATATTCGGTGCATTAGCCTGTACAGTCCTTTTAACCGGCTGCGTCAGCCAGGATAAGGGTAATGCTATGCAAAGTCAGCTGAACAACCAGCAACGCCAGATTAACGAATTATCCGTTCGTTTGCAGTCTGCGGAGTCCCGGCTCTCAAAGCAGGAAGAAAAGCTGCGCAACGAACTGCTGCAATCCAGCGGCTATTGCTATCTGAACGGCGCCCGCTATTCGACGGGCACCGTACTTTACGGGCGGATTTGCCAGAATCAGTCAGGTAGCGCTTCATGGCAGGTTTACAGCCGTCGCTAATCACCAGGGCGGTTAAACCGCCCTTTTCTTTACCCTCAGAAAGCCCACTATGAACATGATCCCCTTCCCAACTGTAGAAAACCTTTTTCTCTGGGTTTGCGGCGCCATTGTGCTGCTCGCCACTCTATTCTTCAGGCGATCAGTACGGCACCGGCGCCATAAAAGGAAACAGCAAAGCGCGCGGCGAGTGCTGGAGCGTATAAAGACACTGCCGGGCTTCCCTCAAAAAATTAGCTACCTGCGGAAAATAGACCCCTTTGTATTCGAAGAACTGCTGTTACATGCGTTTGAAGATGCCGGATTTGAGATCACCAGGAATGCGAAATACACCGGCGATGGCGGCATTGATGGCCGGTTTTACATTGACGGCCGCAAATTTCTCATTCAGGCCAAACGTTATTCATCCTGGGTTTCGACGGCACACATTCAGCAGCTGGACGCGCTGGCGAAAAAGAACAACAGCTATGCTGTTTTCTGCCACACAGGGAAAACCAGAAAACAGACGCTTGAAGCATACAAAGCACATAAGCGGGTGATGATCATCAGCGGAGAAGCGTTAATAAGCCTGGTCGAAGGCGATACCAGGCTGGCGAGTCGTTTAAGAGCATTCGCGGGGCAATGAATACCTATGCGGCCCTGTCCCTCAATCCGGCCATCTCACACCAACCTCAGTGCGAAGCCGCCGAAAGATTACCTCGCGCTGCTCCAGTGACGCGGCCGCAAGTTCATCCTGTATCAATCCATCATGATCCAAGACCTCGACCCATACACGAACGCCCCACTTACGCCCCACGCGTTGAAGGTGGCGGAAGTGCAGTAATTCGCTTTCGGTCAGCATAGCGAAGTCCTTACCATTCAGGCCATCAATCATCCTGGCAATCTGGATAGGATCGTTGGCCGGGGCTGCGACCCAGCATCTCGCACCATCGTATTCGTTACCCCCCTCGGCCACAAATACGCATCCCGTTTCATCGACAGCAACCGCGCCGGGCTGTTCGTGCTGCGGATCGCGCAGCTCATTTTTCCATCCATAGGCAGCACCTTGCCAGAGTAGCACCACACCGCCCATGTGTTCCTGATTGGCTTGCCGCCACTGTGTGGCGATGTTCCTGCTTTCCTCGATCACGATTATTTACCTCGCTATAATAATCACTCTTTGCGAGTGCCTAAATTACGACTGCCAGCCTTTCCCTTACGTGCATTAAATTCTTTTGCAAAATTCATTGCGGCTGTGACTTCGAAAGTAAGAGAATTTGGCCCTTTATACCGAACGTTTTTAATACCCCGCTGACTAGGGGGCAGTTCCATCCCATCAATCTTATTGCCGTGGTTTACGGCCCAAACTATCTCACCAGGCTTAACGTTTAATAACTTAGCAAAAACATCAACGTTAATCCGCATATAAAACTCCTGATCTTGCGTACTACACCTGGCCGTTTGCGGCCAGGTCAAATCTAACAACACGTAACCTTACATATCACCAGTCAAAGTATTAACGATAGCAAATAAGAGCTTTTGTAATACCATCATCAGGAACGTCACACGCTTCATTTAATTCGTGTACGGAATATATAACAACGCATACGCCAATGATTATACCGATGAATCCACCCAGCATCATCATGGGGATTTGATTGTCTTTATTTTTAGGCAATCGCCGAAAGGCAAGAGTCATTGATAAAACAATAGCTAAAAACCATAACAGAAAAATGAACTTCATGAAGCCAAGCGCAGGTATCCCAATGACAACCAGTGCGATAAGCCCACCCATTACCAACTTAATCATTCTGACTTCTTTTTTTTCCTGCTGGCTTTGTTCTGATTCCTTCATTTTATCCTCCAATTAGTGCTTTTGCTTTAGCGCGAACCTCTGCCAGAACACTGTCAGGCACTCGCCCTTTCTTAACGGCACCTCGCTTCTTCCAGTCCAGGCTTTTAATCTGATCAGCTAATACCACACTATCTTCACTAACCAGAACCTCAAACGGATACCCTTTGATTTTTGTTGTCATAGGACAACAAATCATCAGCCCTATTTTGCCGTTATAAATTGCAGGACTTATAACCAACGCTGGCCTGTGTCCCGCCTGCTCATGGCCTGCCTGTGGGTCAAAATCCAGCCATACCACGTCGCCAGCTTCAGGAACGCACCTTGTCATTTATGATCCTTATTTTCTGTACTTAGTAGGAAGATAACGGGTTACTCCGTCTGGACAAGACCAGGCATCTTTATCAACACCTAAGAACCCACCCTGCTGAGCATCTAAAGCATCGACTTTGCAATTTTTTAAGGCATAATCGATATTGTTTTTTTTGTTAACCATTTCTTCATAAGTGGATTTAGGGCTTAAGAAGCCTATGAACATAAAAACAGCCACAGCCAGCGAAAATATAACAACTGCCGCTTTAGCAAAAAAGTTCTTAAACAGTCTTGTCATTGCGAAACCGAATACCGCACCCATACCAACAACCATCATTAGGGCAAATAAATAGGTTCCACTCTCAGATGCAATGAGTTGAATGTATTTAATTTCAGTTATCACAATAGCTCCCTACCAACAGGCTTACCAAAATCAACTTCATCATGAATATTCTCACCCGATACAGCTGCCATTAATGCTTCGAGCGTATATTCTTTAGTTCTTACAGGAATAATCGTAATTTTCCCATCCTCTACTGAAAGCTCTACCACATCATCGACGTGTAGCGATGCAGCGCGAACTATTGCAGCTGGCAGTCTTACTGAAGGGCTATTACCCCATTTTTTGACGGTTACTTGCGCCATAATTACGCTCCTGAATTTACAAAGAGAACCAATAACCCTATGGCTATTGAGTGGCCCGCGAATCTCATAATTCGCGCAGAGTTAGTATCTACATTCATTGCTTTAAAACTTGCGGCCATGAAACTAAAAATGACCCACGCCTGAGGAATCCAAAGACCAAAGATACTGTTTCCAGAGCCTATCCCTCTTACGGCCAGATAAAAGAAAAACAGTCCTACCCCCCATGCTACGGGTTTTAGCCATCCTTGATTTCTTTGCGCATACACCTTTAAGTCAGACATAAAATCCACAATCTCTATTGTTTCGCAAATGTTGATACATCATCTTAGTACCCCCTCCTGCACCGTGTCAACATTGTTGATACAAAACAAGTAACATAAACGATGGTTTTTGTGACATAGCTCAAAAGCTGTTAATTCGTACCAAAATTCCTTCCAAATCGTCACAAAACTCGTTACAGTTTCAATGTAACAATAACCATGTAACAAAATCGGAGGCTTAATGAATAGAATAGCTTTAATGGTTGGTTTCATAATCGTTGTTCTGGGGTTTGTTGGAATGCTGTATCTAGTATCTGACGGTACGCCTATCGAATCAGTCCAACCGGTTGCTGTTGACGCCGGTAAGGGTGCATCCCAAAAATGAAAATTGGTTATGCGCGAAAATCAACGCATCTCCAAGATGTAGCCCATCAGGTTGATGAGCTAAAAAAAGCCGGGTGTGAGCAAATTTATCAGGAACAGATTTCACGCGGCGGCCCGAAGCGTGAAAGCAAAGGCGCCCCGGAGCTGGAGAACTGCCTGAAGGCATTGCGTGAAGGCGATACGCTCATTGTATGGGCGCTGGACAGGCTCGGCGGCTCACTGGCCCAAGTCATTACAATGCTTGACGATCTGAAAAAGCGCGGCATCACGTTTATTGCTATCAAAGACAGAATAGATACGAGCGCACCCGTAATAGGCGAAATCTATACGCACTTGATGGCTATATTTTCAGCTTTTGAGCGTAACCGAAATATAGAACGAACACGCTCAGGATTGGCAGCTGCGCGCGCAAGGGGCCGCGTTGGAGGAAGAAAACCGGCGCTTTCAGAAGATGATATTAAGCAAATAAATATTTTGCTTGCCGACCCTGAAATGACAGTTAACGCTGTTGCCAAAAGATTCAACGTTTCGCGTATGACTATTTATCGCTATGCAAATAGCAATAAGCCTTTAGCTAAAGAGGCCGGGAAGGAATAACTATGGCAGAGGATAAACCGCTTTCTAAGAAGCAACTTAAAACTGTCGAAGCATCGGCACTAATAAAGCAAGACCCCCCAAAAGGGAACGACCTGGCCTTTACCCATTCAATTTTGTGCCAGGTAGGTTTACCACGTTCAAAACCAGAAGGCCGCGAATTTATGCGCCGCTCCGGGGATGCCTGGCTTGTTGTGCAAGCCGGTTGGCTTGATGAAGGCAACGGACCAGTAGAACAGTGCTTACCATACGGCCCTATGCCGCGCCTTGCTATGGCCTGGGTGTCGTCATTCGCATTACGGAATAAAACCCGTGAAATAAAAATTGGCAGTAGTGCTAATGAATTTCTGAAGATATTAGGAATGGAACCGCAAGGCGCCAGGCATAAAACTCTCAGAACGCAAATGCACGCCCTGGCCGCTTGTAGGCTTCAGCTCGGTTTTCGAGGCCGGACGTATAACGGCCAGCCAGTTGAGCAATTCGATGCGTGGTTAAGAAACGAAGATAGCGGGCAACAATCGCTATGGCCGGGCTTGCTGGTACTCTCTGAAGGTTATTATAAAGGGCTGCTGGAAAGCGCTGTGCCACTGGATAACCGCGCGCTTAGCGCACTAAAGGGATCTGCCCTGGCGCTTGATATTTATGCCTGGCTGGCCCATCGGCTTCACCGAATTGAAGGCCGCCCCGTTTTACTTTATTGGGCTAACCTGCGCGATCAGTTTGCTCAGGAATATAAAGGGAAAGACCCCGATAAAGATTTCAAAAAAAGTTTCCTTCCAGCATTGAAAGATGTACTGGCTGTATATCCGGCCGCTAAAGTTCAGCAGGTTAAGGGTGGTATTTTACTTTATTCGTCACCTCCCCCTATACCGTACAAAATACCTTAAAAGACAAACGGGCCTCTACAGGCCCGTCTTGCTATAGACACACAGGAAACAATTTTTATGCCCGTCAGGGCATGGAAGGCGACCGCGCCGGACTCCACCGGACACCGGCCGCAAATCGCCGGAAACTGCGGCGCTGACCGGCGCGCCCGGCCAACCCCCCTCCCTGCTAAGCCAGAACCCCCTTTCCGCCACGCAGCTGCCGCACGTCCCCCACGGGGGTGCGCAGTGGGCGCCGCGC